>NZ_CP130565.1:0-2500 GCF_030534335.1 Marivirga harenae
AAAAAACCCTGATAGAATCATCTATCAGGGTTAAAATAAAAGTTGGCAACGACTTACTCTCCCACCTTTTACGGCAGTACCATCAGCGCTGGTGGGCTTAACTTCTCTGTTCGGAATGGGAAGAGGTGTACCCCACCGCTATAGTCACCATAAAGCGTTAAATATCTTTATGATACGGTAGTATCAGTATTTTATAATTAATCCAATCGTTTTGGGATTAATCAACATGTTAATGTGAAAGAGTCTTAAAGTAAACACAAGACTGTTGAACGGAAAGCTACGGATAATTAGTACTACTCGGCTATGACATCACTGCCTTTACACCTGTAGCCTATCAACCCCATCATCTATAGGGTTCCTTTAAAGAAGTCTCATCTTGAGGCGGGTTTCGCGCTTAGATGCTTTCAGCGCTTATCCCTTCCAAACATAGCTACCCAGCGATGCACCTGGCGGCACAACTGGTACACCAGCGGTTTGTCCAATCCGGTCCTCTCGTACTAAGATCAGGTCCTCTCAAACTTCTAGCGCCCACAACAGATAGAGACCGAACTGTCTCACGACGTTCTGAACCCAGCTCGCGTGCCACTTTAATGGGCGAACAGCCCAACCCTTGGGACCTTCTCCAGCCCCAGGATGTGACGAGCCGACATCGAGGTGCCAAACCTCCCCGTCGATGTGAGCTCTTGGGGGAGATCAGCCTGTTATCCCCAGAGTACCTTTTATCCTTTGAGCGATGGCCCTTCCATGCGGAACCACCGGATCACTATATCCGTCTTTCGACCCTGATCGACTTGTAGGTCTCACAGTCAAGCTCCCTTATGCTATTGCGCTCTGCGCACGGTTACCAAGCGTGCTGAGGGAACCTTTGAAAGCCTCCGTTACTCTTTTGGAGGCGACCACCCCAGTCAAACTACCCACCACACAATGTCTCCCGCTATGCGGGATTAGGCATCAGATAAAATAAGGGTGGTATTTCAACAACGACTCCACCATGCCTGGCGACACAGCTTCGAAGTCTCCCACCTATCCTACACATATTTTACCCAATGTCAATGTGAAGCTATAGTAAAGGTTCATGGGGTCTTTTCGTCCCGTTGCGGGTAAGCGGCATCTTCACCGCTACTACAATTTCACCGAGCTCGTGGCCGAGACAGTGCCCAGATCGTTACACCATTCGTGCAGGTCGGAACTTACCCGACAAGGAATTTCGCTACCTTAGGACCGTTATAGTTACGGCCGCCGTTTACTGGGGCTTCAGTTCAACGCTTCGCAGATAAATCTGCTAACGTCCCCCCTTAACCTTCCAGCACCGGGCAGGTGTCAGGCCTTATACTTCATCTTTCGATTTCGCAAAGCCATGTGTTTTTGTTAAACAGTCGCCTGGGCCTCTTCACTGCGGCCTCATCATCACTGACGAGGCGCCCCTTCTCCCGAAGTTACAGGGCCATTTTGCCTAGTTCCTTAGCCACGGATCACTCGAGCACCTTAGGATTCTCTCCTTGACTACCTGTGTCGGTTTGCGGTACAGGTACCTTATACATATGTTTAGAGGATTTTCTTGGAAGTCTGATTAGGTCCACTATCCACGCTGCCGAAGCGTTGTGGTACTATCAGGTTCAGCTAGTCTTGCGGATTTACCTACAAAACCATTACCTACACCCTTCAACGTACTATTCCGTCAGTACGCGGGACTTTCACTACTCCGTCACCCCATCACTCTATAAGGTAGTACAGGAATATTAACCTGTTATCCATCGACTACGCCTCTCGGCTTCGCCTTAGGACCTGACTAACCCTCAGCTGATTAGCATTGCTGAGGAAACCTTAGTCTATTGGTGTGCTAGTTTCTCACTAGCATTATCGTTACTTATGCCTACATTTGCTTTTCCATCCGCTCCAGCATGGCTGACGCCACACCTTCACCGCAAATGGAATGCTCCCCTACCTCTTATGCCGATAAATCGACACAAGACCATAGCTTCGGTTGTATATTTGATGCCCGATCATTATCGATGCCCTGTCGCTCGACCAGTGAGCTGTTACGCACTCTTTAAATGAATGGCTGCTTCCAAGCCAACATCCTGGCTGTCTAAGCAACTGAACCGCCTTAGTTCAACTTAATATACAATTGGGGACCTTAGCTGATGGTCCGGGTTCTTTCCCTCTCGGACAAGGACCTTAGCACCCTTGCCCTCACTCCCGGGATAATTTGATAGCATTCGGAGTTCATCAGGATTTGGTAGGATTTGACTCCCCCTAGTCCTATTGGTAGCTCTACCTCTATCAAACATCTCCCGAGGCTGTTCCTAAAAACATTTCGGGGAGTACGAGCTATTTCCCAGTTTGATTGGCCTTTCACCCCTACCCACAGTTCATCCAAAGACTTTTCAACGTCAACTGGTTCGGGCCTCCATTCCGTGTTACCGGAACTTCACCCTGACCATGGGTAGATCACAAGGTTTCGCGTCTACTTCCCCTGACTATGTCGCCCTATTCAGAC